>NZ_JBFREX010000003.1:0-23523 GCF_052114525.1 Pseudomonas sp. KB_15
CTTGTGATGCTGATAATCTGTTGACTAGCAGTCTGACTCCACAAGCACCCACACGAATTGCTTGATTCAGTTGTTAAAGAGCGGTTGGTTAAGATCTTTCGTCTCAACCGAGGCGCGCATTCTACAGCAGCCTCACTTGCTGTCAAGTGATTTTTTCAGAAGCTTTCAAGGATTTCCTTAACAACTTCAACCACTTGCGCTTCAGATCTCTCATCAGCGGGAGGCGAATTCTACAGCGTTACACGCTGCTGTCAACACCTCTTTTTCAACTTCCTTTACGCTTCGATGACCTGAAGCAACCACTGCCGAAAACTGCGTAACTCTTTGTTTATCAAGGAGTTTTCCGTTTCGACTGCGCCGGAAGTGGGGCGAATTATAGGCTCCTAAAATTCGCCGTCAACACTTTATTTCAACTTTATTCAGCCTTGAGCGTAATACGCGCAAATGCCTTCTTGCCGGCCTGGCAAACATGGGTTGCACCCAGTACATATATAAAGGCGCGGTCAACCACCTCACCATCTATACGCACACCACCCGAACCGAGAAGATCTCGCGCCATCGCCGAGTTCTTCACCAAACCAGCCTTATTAAGGACGGCAGCAATCGGCATATCCTCGGCAGCCGTCAATTCGATCTCTGGAAGGTCATCCGGCAGCTCGCCTTCCTTCATACGGTTACCAGCTGCACGATGAGCATTGGCCGCAGCCTCCTCACCATGGAAGCGCGCAACGATCTCCTCAGCCAGCTTGATCTTGATATCGCGCGGGTTGGCACCCGCCTCTACATCAGCGCGGAACGCATTGATCTCATCCATGGAGCGGAAGCTGAGCAACTCGAAGTAACGCCACATCAGCGCATCCGGAATGGAAACCAGCTTGCTGTACATCACACCCGGCGCTTCCTGGATACCGACATAGTTGCCCAAGGACTTGGACATCTTCTTCACGCCATCCAGACCTTCAAGCAGCGGCATGGTCAAAATGCACTGAGCTTCCTGACCATACCCACGCTGCAGCTCACGCCCCATCAGCAAGTTGAACTTCTGATCGGTACCACCGAGCTCGACGTCTGCGCGCAGAGCTACCGAGTCGTACCCCTGAACCAGCGGATAAAGGAACTCATGAATGGCGATTGGCTGATTGCTTGTGTAGCGCTTGTCGAAGTCATCACGCTCGAGCATGCGAGCCACTGTGTACTGCGAGGTCAGGCGAATGAAGTCGGCCGGCCCCATCTGATCCATCCAGGTGGAGTTGAATGCCACTTCGGTTTTTGCCGGATCCAGAATCTTGAAGACCTGAGTCTTGTAGGTTTCGGCATTCTCGAGGACCTGCTCACGAGTGAGCGGTGGACGCGTAGCACTCTTGCCGCTTGGATCACCAATAATCCCGGTGAAGTCACCAATCAGGAAGATCACCTGATGCCCCAGCTCCTGGAACTGACGCAGCTTATTAATAAGCACGGTGTGACCCAAGTGCAGATCCGGAGCCGTTGGATCGAAGCCCGCCTTAATACGTAGCGGCTGGCCACGCTTGAGCTTTTCAATCAGCTCGGACTCGACCAACAGTTCTTCCGCACCACGTTTGATCAGCGCTAGCTGCTCTTCAACCGACTTCATAACAGACCCGCAAGGCTCAGATTCAAAGGGAACCAACCATACAAGATCGCGCGTCAAATACAAGGTTTGCCCGGCGCACGGACGCCAATCCGCAGGCAGAACACCTACGGACTTGCTTCAGAGATGATTTGGTTATATTTTATACAGTTATTTCATCTTCATCATGTCATTCATCTTTTCCAATTCATCTTTTTTCAAAGTCAAAGCCACTTATGACCACAGAATCGTCTAAAGCGCCGCCGCTTTACCCGAAAACCCACTTGCTTGCCGCAAGTGGCATCGCCGCCCTTCTCAGTCTGGCGCTCCTGGTATTCCCTTCCAGCGATGTTGAAGCCAAAAAGACGACCCTTAGTCTTGAACTGGAAAGTCCTGCTGAACAACTGACACAAGATCAAGACGCTGCTGACGTCGTTCAAGCCACAAATGAACCAGCAACATCTCCCTTCGCGCAGATCGACAACAGCGCCGAGGACACTCAGGAAACGGCTCAAGCCGAACCGGAGCCGGTCGTCGAAGAAAAGAAGTCGGCAAGCCACAGGGAAGTGATCGTCACCAAGGGTGACACCCTCTCTACACTGTTCGAGAAAGTCGGCCTCCCGGCCACCTCTGTGCATGATTTGCTTGCCAGCGACAAGCAGGCCAAGCAGTTCAGCCAGCTGAAACACGGGCAAAAACTCGAATTCGAACTGAGCCCTGAAGGCCAGTTGACCAACTTGCACAGCAAGCTCAACGACCTCGAAAGCATCAGCCTGACCAAAAACGACAAGGGCTACACGTTCAACCGCATTACCGCAAAACCGACCGTGCGCTCCGCTTACGTTCATGGCGTGATCAACAGCTCGCTGTCGCAATCCGCGGCCCGTGCCGGCCTGTCTCACAGCCTGACCATGGACATGGCCAGTGTGTTTGGCTACGACGTCGACTTCGCCCAGGATATTCGCCAGGGTGACGAGTTCGACGTGATCTACGAGCAAAAGGTGGTCAACGGCAAGGCCGTCGGCAATGGCCCGATCCTGTCGGCGCGCTTCACCAACCGCGGCAAGACCTACACCGCCGTGCGCTACACCAACAAACAAGGCAACAGCAGCTACTACACCGCTGACGGCAACAGCATGCGCAAGGCGTTCATCCGCACACCGGTGGACTTCGCCCGCATCAGTTCGAAATTTTCCATGGGCCGCAAACACCCGATCCTGAACAAGATCCGCGCCCACAAAGGCGTCGACTACGCAGCACCGCGTGGCACGCCGATCAAGGCTGCCGGTGATGGCAAGGTCTTGCTGGCCGGCCGTCGTGGTGGCTACGGCAATACCGTCGTCCTCCAACACGGCAACACCTACACCACGCTCTACGGCCACATGCAAGGCTTCGCCAAAGGCGTGAAGACTGGCGGCACGGTGAAGCAGGGCCAGGTGATTGGCTATATCGGCACCACAGGCCTCTCCACCGGCCCGCACTTGCACTACGAGTTCCAGGTCAATGGTGTGCACGTCGACCCGCTGGGCCAGAAACTGCCAATGGCCGATCCGATTGCCAAGGCCGAACGCACACGCTTCCTCGCCCAAAGCCAGCCACTGATGGCGCGCATGGAACAGGAAAAAGCCACTCTGCTGGCTTCGAGCAAGCGCTAAGCCATGGCGCTCTATATAGGTGTGATGTCCGGAACCAGCCTTGATGGCCTGGACATCGCACTGATCGAGCAAGCCCCGGCGATCAGACTGATCGCCTCCCACTACATCCCGATGCCCGACACCCTGCGCGCCGAGCTGCTCGGCTTGTGCGCCAGCGGCCCGGACGAAATCGCCCGCTCCGCCATCGCCCAGCAGAACTGGGTGAAACTGGCAGCCCAAGGGATTCACACCCTTCTGGTTCAACAGCAACTGAAGTCTGACGACATTCGTGCAATTGGCAGCCATGGCCAGACCATCCGCCACGAACCGGCACGCGGCTTCACCGTGCAGATCGGCAACCCGGCCCTGCTGACGGAGCTGACCGGTATCACCGTGGTCAGCGACTTCCGCAGCCGTGATGTCGCTGCCGGCGGACAAGGTGCACCGCTGGTTCCCGCCTTTCACGAAGCCTTGTTTGAAGAACGGATCGGTGATCGCGCCGTGCTGAACGTTGGCGGCTTCAGCAATCTCAGCCTGATCGAGCCCGGCAAGCCTGTTGCCGGTTTCGACTGTGGCCCGGGCAACGTGCTGCTGGACGCCTGGATTCATCAGCAACGCGGCGACCACTTTGACCGTGACGGCCAATGGGCCGCCAGCGGCAACGTAGAACCGGTCCTGCTGAATGCACTGCTCAGTGATCCGTTCTTTGTGACCAAAGGCCCGAAGAGTACCGGCCGGGAAGTGTTCAACCTGCCATGGCTGACACAGCATCTGGCACAACTGCCAGCCTTCGCCGCCGAAGATGTTCAGGCAACGCTGCTCGAGCTGACCGCGCTGACCATCATCGAATCACTGCAAAGCGCCCAGGCAGACACGCAGGAATTGTTGGTCTGCGGCGGCGGCGCCCACAACACCGCATTGATGAGTCGCCTTGCCAACCTGCTGCCAAATGCAAGCGTCAGCACCACCGCCACCTACGGTGTGGACCCCGACTGGGTCGAAGCCATGGCCTTCGCGTGGCTGGCTCATTGCTGCCTCGAAGGCATTGCAGCCAACCGTCCGAGCGTTACCGGTGCCCGCGGTTTGCGCGTACTCGGCGCCATCTACCCCGCATAAATCCTCCGCACAGCAAAACGCCGCAAGACCCTGAGGCCGTGCGGCGTTCTGTGAAACAGGTGCGCTGATCAGATCGAGAACGAAGAACCGCAGCCACAGGTGGTGGTCGCATTCGGGTTCTTGATGACGAAACGCGAACCTTCCAGACCTTCCTGGTAGTCCACTTCGGCACCTGCCAGGTACTGGAAGCTCATTGGATCGACCACCAGACTCACACCTTCGCGCTCGACGATGGTGTCGTCATCGGCCACTTCTTCATCGAAGGTGAAACCGTACTGAAAACCTGAACAACCGCCGCCCGTAACGAATACGCGCAGCTTCAAGCGATCATTCCCCTCTTCATCGACCAGGCTCTTCACCTTGTGCGCGGCACCGTGGGTGAATTGCAAAGCCGTGGGGGTGAAGGATTCGACGCTCATGCTGACTATCTCCCGGCGTTACGCCGTCATATTGCGTGATGACGCGCATTATCCGCTTCTCCTAGAAAAGCGGTCAACTATTGTTATGGTATATCAACCAATCCAATCGCCAGTCCGAAATGCAAAAAGGCCCGTTAGACGGGCCTTTTTGCTGTGCGCGATAAGCCTTACGGCAACATGCCGGCGTGGGAAAGACCCAGACGCTCATCCAGCCCGAACAGGATGTTCATGTTCTGCACTGCCTGGCCCGAAGCACCTTTGACCAGGTTATCGATCACCGACAACACCACCACAAGATCACCATCCTGCGGACGATGCACCGCGATACGGCAAACGTTGGCACCCCGTACGCTGCGAGTTTCAGGGTGGCTACCGGCCGGCATCACATCGACGAACGGCTCATTGGCATAACGCTTTTCAAACAGCGCCTGCAGGTCCACCGAGCGATCAACGACGGTTGCGTACAGCGTGGAGTGAATGCCACGAATCATCGGCGTCAGATGCGGAACGAAGGTCAGGCCGACGTCCTTGCCTGCTGCACGACGCAGCCCCTGGCGAATCTCCGGCAGGTGACGGTGACCTTTGACGGCATAGGCCTTCATGCTTTCCGACGTCTCGGAGTACAGCGAGCCTACGGAAGCACCACGACCGGCACCGCTGACGCCGGATTTGCAGTCAGCAATCAGATGCGCAGCATCGGCCAGGCCGGCTTCGAGCAATGGCAGGAAACCCAATTGCGTTGCAGTCGGGTAGCAGCCCGGCACGGCAATCAGACGCGCTTTCTTGATCTGCTCGCGATTGACTTCCGGCAGACCGTAGACCGCTTCGTCCAGCAGTTCCGGCGCGCCGTGCGGCTGGCCGTACCATTTGGCCCATTCATCCGCGTCTTGCAGACGGAAGTCGGCCGACAGGTCGATGACCTTGGTCCCGGCCGCCAGCAATTCGCCCGCCAACGCATGGGCAACACCGTGCGGCGTGGCGAAAAACACCACATCGCAAGCGCCCAGGGTCTTGATGTCCGGAACGCTGAACGCCAGGCCGTCGTAGTGGCCTCGCAGGTTCGGGTACATGTCGGCCACGGCCAGGCCAGCCTCGGATCGGGAAGTGATGACCACCACTTCAGCTTGCGGATGTTGCGCCAACAGACGCAGCAGTTCGACACCGGTGTAACCCGTGCCGCCGACGATACCGACCTTGACCATAAACCTGCCCTCAACGAACCCACTGGAAAGCCGTCGATAATAGGGCGCGCAGGCGCCTGCGACAACCGGCAAGGTGACGTGCGGAGCGTCAAGCCTCTACTATTCTGGCTACCGTGAATTGGGGAATAACTAAAAATGCTTTATCTGTGGCTCAAAGCGCTTCACATCATCAGCGTCGTCTGCTGGTTTGCCGGCCTGTTCTACCTGCCGCGACTGTTCGTCTATCACGCCCAAAGCGAGGACACCGTCAGCAAGGAACGCTTCAGCATCATGGAGCGCAAGCTGTACCGCGGCATCATGGGCCCGGCAATGATCGCGACACTGATCTTCGGCGGCTGGTTGATCAGCCTCAACCCCGGCGCCTACTTCACTCAGGGTGGCTGGATGCACGCCAAGCTGACGCTGGTGGTGCTTCTGATCGGCTACCACCACATGTGCGGCGCGCAGGTAAAACGTTTTGCCCGTGGCGAAAACACCCGCAGCCATGTCTTTTATCGCTGGTTCAATGAGGTTCCGGTTCTGATATTGCTGGCAATCGTAATTCTGGTCGTCGTTCGGCCGTTCTAAATCCAACAGGCACAACTCACCGGGGTACTTCCAATGTCGCTGCCCGCTCTGCTCGAACAATGTTTGCGTCTGCCCGTGGTGGCAGCGCCGATGTTCCTGATTTCCAATCCGCAAATGGTACTCGCCTGCTGTCGCCAGGGCGTGGTCGGCAGCTTCCCGGCGTTGAATCAGCGCGAAAGCAGCGGCTTCAGGGCCTGGCTGGAAGAAATCGAAGCCGGGCTGGCGACTCTGGAAAACCCCGCGCCTTATGCCGTGAACCTGATCGTCCATAACAGCAATCCACGTTTACAGGCGGATCTGCAGATCTGCGTCGAACACAAAGTACCGATCGTGATCACCAGCCTCGGCGCCGTGAAAGAACTGGTCGATACTGTCCACAGCTACGGCGGCCTGGTATTCCATGACGTGACGACCCGTCGCCACGCCGAGAAAGCCGCCGAAGCAGGTGTGGATGGTCTGATCGCCGTGGCCGCCGGCGCCGGCGGACACGCCGGGACCTGGAGCCCGTTCTCGCTGATTGCCGAAATCCGCCAGTTCTTCGACAAGACCCTGTTGCTGGCCGGCTGCTTGAACCATGGCCACGAAATTCTTGCCGCGCAATTGCTCGGTGCGGATTTGGCCTACTTTGGCACGCGTTTTATCGGTACCACCGAAAGCCACGCGCCCGACGCCTACAAAGAAATGCTGCTGACATCCAAAGCAGCAGACATCATCCATACTCCAGCCGTGTCAGGTGTCCCCGCGAGTTTCATGCGCCAGAGCCTGGAGGCCGCCGGTTTCGACATGGCCGCCTTGCAAGGCAAGGGCGAGATCAACTTCGGCTCCAAGCTCAAACCCGTGAGCGATGAGGCCAAAGCCTGGAAAACCGTTTGGTCTGCTGGCCAGGGCGTGGGAGAAATCGAGGACTTGCCGAGTGTCGAGCAGTTGATTGCACGTCTCGACGCGGAGTACCGCACGGCCCTGGAGCACGCCGCCCGGTTGACCAAACGCTGGCCACGCTGACAGCAAACCTTGGCCAGTCTTGCCCGGCTGGCCTTACACTCGCCGGACACAACATTCTTCTTTCAACCTCTCGCGACAAGGATGCTTCGCACATGGGCGAAAATCATTTCAAGATCGTATTCGAGGGCGCCTTGCTGCCCGGTGTCGACATCACCACGGCAAAGCTCAATCTCGCCGAATTGTTCAAAAGTGATGTCTCGGCCATCGAGCGCCTGTTTACCGGACGTCCGGTAGCGCTCAAACGCAACCTGTCGCAAGCCGATGCCCAGACCTACCTCCGGGCACTGAGCAAAACCGGTATCGACGCCCGCATCGAAGCCGAAACCCGGATCGAGTTGAACCTCGCCGACGTTCATGACCATACCCCGGCCAGCAGCCAGGCGTCTTTTGCAGATCCGCAATCCCCTTACGCGCCGCCTCGCGCGCCGGTCGGCGAAGTCGCGGCGCAATTCGCCACGCTCAAGCCATTCAGTTTCGATGGCCGTATCGGCCGCTTGCGTTACCTCGCCTGGACGCTGGTGCTGTCAACTGTACTCCTGGCCGTTTGCGGGGTGTTTGCCTTGGTCGCTCTGGCTCTCATCGGCGCGGATTCGACCGCGGGCCTGATACTGGGCAGCTTGCTGGCCTTGATCCTGTTCGTCGGATTTGTATTCGTCAGCATCCAGATCACTGTTCAACGCTTGCACGATGTCGGCTGGTCCGGCTGGCTGTGGCTGCTTAACCTGGTGCCGTTCGTTGGCAGTTTCTTTCCGTTCGTGATCATGGCTGTGCCGGGCAACGACACCGCCAACCGCTACGGCCCGCCGCCTCCGCCGAACAGTACCGCGGTCAAGGTATTGTCTTCGCTGTGGCTGATCGTTATCGCACTGGTTCTGTTCGGCTCGCTGGCCGGTGGTCTCACGGCGATACGGGAAGAATACAAAAGCGCCGCCCAGAGCAGCTACGAAAGCAGTTCGGTCACCACCGATGAAATCGACGTCGAGGCCGCACCGGTGCCAAATTCCGTCGACGATGCAGCCGAAGAGGTCCAGCCCCCTGTAGACTCTGCGAAAGAATGAACAGCGCTCCTGGCCCGTGACACCTGCGTCGCGGCGCGGAGCTGTTGCGATGGAGAACTGCATGACCCGTTACGCTCTGATCACTGGTGCTTCCAGCGGCATCGGCCTGGCAATGGCCGAGGCGCTGGCCCGGCGCGGCCGCAGCCTGATTCTGGTGGCCCGACAACGTGATCAGCTGGAAAGTATTGCAATTGAACTGACCCAAAGGTTCGGCGTGGAAGTATTGTTCCGCGCCTGTGACCTTGGCGAGCCACTGCGCCTGTCCGGATTCCTGCTGGAGCTGGAAGAAGGCGACCGGCAGATCGATCTGCTGGTCAACTGCGCCGGTATCGGTACATGCGGCCCGTTTCTGGCCCAGGACTGGATGACCGAGCAAGACCTGATCGAAGTGAACATCCTCGCCCTCACCCGCCTGTGTCACGCCATCGGCAACAGCATGGCCCTGCAAGGTGGTGGGCAGATTCTGAATGTGGCCTCGGTGGCGGCGTTTCAACCAGGACCATGGATGAGCACCTATTACGCCAGCAAGGCATATGTGCTGCACTTTTCCGAAGGGTTGCGCGTCGAGCTGAAAAAGTGTGCGATCAGGGTTTCGGTGCTCTGCCCCGGGCCGACCCGCACGGCGTTTTTCCGTACTGCGCAACTCAACAACGACAAACTGGCCAACAGCAAACTGCTGATGAGCCCCGAGGAAGTGGCGCTCTACACCGTGCGCGCACTGGAAAAGAATCAAGCGATCATCATTCCGGGACGGCGCAACCGCTGGTTCGCCTTCCTGCCAAGACTCGGCTCGCGCTGGTTGACTCGCACCATTGCCGGCATGGTCAACAAGGCCTACTGTCCGCGCTGATCCAACTCAAGGTAAAAGGCTGGGCGCCGGCATGAGCCATGAGTACACTCAGCCCAGCCCAAACAACGGAGAAAACAGCTGTGGATACTCTGTTCACCAAGATCATCAACCGGGAAATCCCGGCGAAGATCATTTACGAGGACGACCAGGTACTGGCCTTCCACGACATTGCCCCACAGGCACCGGTACATTTTCTGGTGGTACCGAAGAAACCGGTTCGCACCTTGAATGACCTGACCGAGGACGACAAGGCATTGGCCGGGCACATTCTGTTCACCGCCCAGCGCCTGGCACTGGAACTGGGCTGCGAAAAAGGCTTCCGCGTCGTCATGAACTGCAATGAAGAAGGCGGGCAAACCGTCTACCACATTCATATGCACGTACTGGGTCAGCGCCAGATGCACTGGCCGCCGGGCTGATTGCAGCCCCCACTTGTGGGAGCGGCGGTGCGGCGATCCGACTTGCTCGCGAAGACGGAGTATCAGCCAGCATAAATGCTGAATGTCAGACCCTCTTCGCGAGCAAGCCCGCTCCCACTAAAGGCATCACAGCCCTGTCATCACAATTGCAGCACAATGACCCAGCGCAAACCTTCCCCGGCCGATTGGGTTAAACTGGCCGCCGAAATTCCCCCGGAGGTCAGCATGACTACCCAACGTCACTACTCGCCAATTGACCGACTTCTGCTGCAAGCCGATGCCGCGATGCGCACCCTGCTGCCCTTCAGCGGCCAGCCGTACCGTCCGTCGCCGGCCATCGTTCAGCCGGATGCGAAAATGAGCGACGAAGACACGCGCCACGTTGCCGGCCTGATGCGCATCAACCATACCGGCGAAGTCTGCGCCCAGGCGCTGTACCAAGGGCAGGCGCTGACTGCCAAACTGCCGCAAGTGCGTGCCGCGATGGAGCATGCCGCCGAAGAAGAAATCGATCACCTGGTCTGGTGCGAACAACGTATCCAGCAACTCGGTAGTCACACCAGCATCCTCAATCCGCTGTTCTATGGCATGTCGTTCGGGATTGGCGCAGTGGCCGGCCTGATCAGCGATAAAGTCAGCCTGGGGTTCGTTGCGGCAACGGAAGACCAGGTGTGCAAACACCTGAACGAACATCTGGAGCAATTGCCGGCCGAGGATGAAAAATCCCGGGCGATTCTTGAGCAGATGCGCATCGATGAAGAACAGCATGCTGAAAGTGCGCTGGATGCTGGCGGGTTCCGGTTTCCGGCACCGGTGAAGTTCGGGATGAGTCTGATGGCCAAGGTGATGACCAAGAGTACTTATCGGATCTGATTTCCAGGTCGGCTGACAGGCCCCCTTCGCGGGCAAGCCCGCTCCCACAATGGTTCGGTGTGCGGCAGCCCAATGTGGGAGCGGGCTTGCTCGCGAACAGCATCACTCGACCTCCCTGACTGACAGCAATAAAAAAGGCGACTGCCGTGAAGGAGTCGCCTTTTTTGTGTTCGAGAATCTTACGCCATATTGCGCGCGTAGAAGATTTCGAGCATTTCGTGTTTCACCCGCTCGGTCACCTGGGCACGTTGCTCAGAGGACAGGTTGCTGGTGGCGTCGCCGAACAGGTAGTTGTCCAGTTCGAAGTTCTTCAGCAGCATCTTGGTGTGGAACAGGTTTTCCTGGTACACGTTCACGTCGGTCATCTGGTACGCGTCGTAAGTGTCATCGGAAAGGTAGTTCTGGATCGAATTGATCTCATGGTCGATGAAGTGCTTTTTGCCTTCAACGTCACGGGTGAAGCCGCGCACACGGTAGTCCACGGTCACGATGTCCGAATCGAACTGGTGAATCAGGAAGTTGAGCGCTTTGAGCGGTGAAATGACCCCGCAAGTCGACACGTCGATGTCCACACGGAAGGTTGCAATACCGCTGACCGGATGGATTTCCGGGTAGGTGTGCACCGTGATGTGGCTCTTGTCGAGGTGGGCCAGAATGATTTCAGGCAGCGGGCCCGGGGACTCTTCGATCTGACTGTCGGTCGGGGTTACCGGCTCTTCGGAGATCAGGATCGTGACGCTGGCGCCCTGCGGCTCATAGTCCTGACTGGCAATGTTCAGGATGTTGGCACCAATGATATCGACAACTTCCGTGAGGATCTGCGTCAGGCGTTTCGCGTTGTACTCTTTATTGATGTACTCGACGTAAGCCTGCTGGTCTTGCGGGGTTTCCGCATAGCAGATGTCATAGATGTTGAAGCTCAAGGTCTTTGTCAGGTTATTGAACCCGTGGAGCTTGAGTTTGCTTTTCACCGTTAAAAACTCTCTATGTGTTTGCGGCCCGGCCGCGTGATCAAGCATGCCCGTCAGATGCGAACAACGCACCTGCGTAGGACGGTTAACACCTCTTCGCGATGGCGATTTTGGTTGTCTGTTCGGGTGCGAGGCCTGTCGGCTGACAAGCCACTACCCTGAAAAAAGTGGCGCATTATGCAGACGTCAGCTTGGGTTCGCCAGAGTCTGCACTGCTTTTATGATAGTTGAATGTCGACTCAACCGAGCTCGATGATCTCGTAGTCGTGGGTGATTGCCACGCCTGCCGCGCCGAGCATGATCGACGCCGAGCAATATTTCTCGGCAGACAATTCGATGGCGCGCTTGACCTGGGCTTCTTTCAGCCCGCGGCCCTTGACCACGAAGTGCATGTGGATCCTGGTGAAAACCTTTGGATCTTCGGTCGCACGCTCGGCTTCAAGGAAAGCTTCACAGCTTTCGACCGCCTGGCGGGACTTCTTGAGGATGCTGACCACATCGAAATTGCTGCAACCGCCGACACCCAGCAGCAGCATTTCCATCGGCCGGACTCCCAGGTTACGTCCGCCGGCATCGGGCGGACCGTCCATGACCACGACATGACCGCTACCGGATTCGCCGAGGAACATGGCTTCGCCAGCCCATTGGATGCGTGCCTTCATCGCCAAGACTCCACTGTATAAAAAAGGGTCGCCAGCTTAGCACAGGCCCCGTGATTGAAGCCCCCGGCGTCCTAGGACATATCCCACGGCCTTGTAGGTAAATGCTCGAATGTTGCAGGAAGTGTCTGTTAAGCTGACGCCAATTCGATGGCGCATAGCCAGCTTTCGCTATTCATAAAAAAACCTGACACACCGCGCTGTCTTTTCGGGATACAACCATGGTTGCGATTGCCCCCAACCCCAAGATCAAGAACCTCGACAAGCTGTTGATGCATTGCCAGCGCCGCCGCTATCAGGCCAAGAGCAACATCATTTGTGCCGGAGACCGCTCGGAAACGCTGTTCTTCATCATCAAAGGCTCAGTCACCATCCTGATCGAAGATGACGAAGGCCGGGAAATGATCATTTCCTACCTGAACACCGGGGACTTTTTCGGCGAGCTGGGCCTGTTTGAGCAGGCCGGCCTGGAACAGGAGCGCAGCGCCTGGGTGCGGGCCAAGGTTGAATGCGAAGTCGCGGAAATCAGCTACGCGAAATTCCGCGAGTTGTCCCTGCAGGATCCGGACATTCTTTACGTACTCAGCGGACAAATCGCACAGCGCCTGCGCAACACTACGCGCAAGGTCGGTGACCTGGCATTTTTTGACGTGACCGGCCGCGTTGCCCGCTGCCTGCTGGAGCTGTGCAAACAGCCAGACGCCATGACTCACCCCGATGGCATGCAAATCAAGGTGACCCGTCAGGAAATCGGGCGGATTGTCGGTTGCTCCCGGGAGATGGTCGGTCGCGTGCTCAAGGATCTGGAAGAACGCAACCTGGTGGACGTCAAAGGCAAGACCATGGTGGTCTTCGGTACGCGATAAGCTCGAAAACCTAGCCGCTGAACATCTGTGACAGCATCCGCAGATAGAGTTCGTCGAGGCGCGCCAGTGCATAGGGTGCCGAGAACTTCTCATGCAACGCGATGTGGCTTTCGGCGCGTACTCGTTGTTCCAGGCCGCAAGCTTCGTTGAAGCGATTGACCGCGGCGACCATCGACTCTCGGTCGTTATCGATCAGCATCGCACCGTGCACCAACCCCACCGGACGCTGGCCGCCCTGGCTCTGGCGCCAGCGCTGGGCGGTGCCGACCATCTTGCGACCATCAAGATTGACGTTGAAGCGTCCATCACAGAATGCACCGTCGATTTCGCCAAGGGACGACGAACCACCCAATTCATCCAGCAACTGGCAGATGGGGTCGCACAGGCGCCGGTAACCGGTTTCGATGCGGTTCAAATCACCTTCGCTGCGTGGTGGCGCGTAAACCAGGGCGATGTTGATCGTTGTGGCGGATTGTGGAACCGGCTCGCCGCCAGTATCGCGCAACAACACGGGCCACCCCGCCGCCGCCGACACGGCACATGCAGCCTCGAATCCGGGCAAGCGATTCAAACGGCGCGGCATGACCAGCGCCTGATCGCTCGGCTGCCAGAACAGCAGACCGAACTCCGAGTCGCCGGCGCAGACCGAGGCCAGCAGATCCTGTTCGGCTTGCAGGCCGGCTTCGATGGTCAGGGAAACAGGTGAGGTCATAAGGTCTTCCATAGAACGGTCAGTCTGTGGGGCATCTTATGCCGCCATCGCGAGCAAGCTCGCTCCCACAATAGATCTCATGGGGTAGCAGGCTCCTTGTGGGAGCGAGCCTGCTCGCGATGGGGTCGACTCGGTCTGCGAGTAGTCAGTCGAGGGTCGAGCCGCTGACGGGAACGCCGCGCTCAGGGAAGAACAGACGCTGCAACTCGGTACCCGGGCTCTCGGCGCGCATGAACGCTTCGCCAACCAGGAACGCGTAGACGTCGCTGATTTCCATCAGTTCGACATCGGCGCGGTTGAGAATGCCGCTCTCGGTGATGACCAGACGATCACGCGGAATACGCGGCAACAGATCGAGGGTGGTTTCCAGGCTGACATCGAAAGTGTGCAGGTTGCGGTTGTTCACGCCAACCAGCGGAGTGTCGAGGGTTTTCAGGGCCCGCTCCAGCTCATCGCCATCGTGGACTTCCACCAGCACGTCAAGGTTCACGCTTTTGGCCACGGCCGCCAGTTCGGCCATTTTCACGTCGTCCAGTGCGGAAACGATCAACAGCACGCAATCGGCACCCAGGGCCCGGGCTTCGACGATCTGATACGGATCGATCATGAAGTCCTTGCGGATCACCGGCAACTGGCACGCCGCACGGGCCTGCTGCAGATAGGCATCGGCGCCCTGGAAGTAATCGATATCGGTAAGTACCGACAGGCAGGTCGCGCCGCCCTTCTCGTAGCTTCTGGCGATGTCGGCGGGAATGAAATTCTCGCGGATCACGCCTTTGCTCGGCGAAGCTTTCTTGATTTCGGCAATGACGGCCGGTTGCTTCAACTTGGCCTGAGCCAGCAAGGCCTTGGCAAAACCACGGGGTGCATCGGCCGTCTTGGCCAGACTTTCCAGCTCGGCGAGGCTGACACGAGCGCTACGCTCGGCAACTTCCTCGACCTTGCGCGCCAGAATGTTTTCCAGAACCGTCGGTACACTCATCCTTCATTCTCCACTTTGAATACCGCGGTAAATGCACCCAGCTCCTCAAGCTTTTCTCGAGCGAGCCCGGTGTGCAGCGCATCGTGTGCCAATGCAACGCCTTCTTTCAGGCTGCTGGCATGATCGGCGGCGTACAGCGCCGCACCGGCATTGAGCATGATCATCTCGGCCGCTTTCTGACCGTTCTCGGTCTTGCGCTTGCCCAGGGCATCGCGAATCAGTTCCAGGGACGCCGCCGGGCTATCCACCGCCAGGCCATGCAGGCTCTGGCTCTTCATGCCCAGGTCTTCCGGCTCGACCCAATATTCGGTGATCTGGCCATCCTTCAGCTCAGCGACAAACGTCGGCGCCGCCAGGCTGAACTCATCCAGGCCGTCCTTCGAATGCACCACCAGCACATGCTTGCTGCCCAGACGCTGCAACACTTCTGCCAGCGGCCGGCACAAGGCCTGGGTGAACACGCCCACCACCTGATGTTTCACACCGGCCGGATTCGTAAGCGGGCCGAGCATGTTGAACAAGGTCCGCAGACCCAGCTCGCGGCGCGGGCTTGCAGCGTATTTCATCGCAGAGTGATGGGTCTGGGCAAACATGAAACCAATACCAACGTTGTCAATGCAGCGCGCCACCTGCACCGGGGTCAGGTTCAGGTAGATGCCGGCCGCCTCCAGCAGGTCGGCACTGCCGCTCTTGCCCGAGACTGCACGGTTGCCATGCTTGGCCACGGTGCAGCCGGCAGCGGAAACGACGAACGCAGCAGCGGTCGACACGTTGAAGATATTGGCACCGTCGCCGCCGGTGCCGACCACATCGACCACACCGTCGAGGGTCTTGAGCTCGACTTTGTCCGCCAACTCGCGCATCACCGAAACCGCACCGACGATTTCGTCGATGCTTTCGCTCTTCATGCGCATGGCCATCATGAACGCGCCAATCTGCGCGTCCGAGCATTGCCCGGTCATGATTTCGCGCATGACATCGCGCATTTCATCAGTGCTGAGGTCGAGGTGATCAACGATACGGCTCAGGGCTGTCTTGATATTCATGAAAAGTCCTTAGCGCGTGCCGCCGGTTTGTTTGAGGAAGTTGGCGAACAGTTCGTGGCCCTGCTCGGTGAGGATCGATTCCGGGTGAAATTGCACGCCCTCGATGTTCAGGGTCTTGTGACGCAGGCCCATGATTTCATCGACCGAACCGTCTTCGAGCTGGGTCCAGGCGGTCAGTTCGAGGCAATCGGGCAAGGTTTCGCGCTTGACGATCAATGAATGATAGCGCGTGACCGTCAGCGGACGATTCAGGCCTGCGAATACACCCTTGTCCTCGTGAAATACCGGGCTAGTCTTACCGTGCATCACTTGGCGGGCGCGCACCACATCACCACCAAAGGCCTGGCCGATGGATTGGTGGCCAAGGCAGACGCCAAGAATCGGTAGTTTGCCAGCAAAATGCTTGATCGCTTCGATCGAGATGCCGGCTTCGGTCGGGGTGCAAGGACCGGGGGACACAACGATGCGCTCAGGGTTGAGGGCTTCGATTTCAGCGATGGTCAGTTCATCGTTGCGCACGACTTTGACCTGGGAGCCGAGCTCGCCCAGGTACTGCACAACGTTGTAGGTAAAGGAGTCGTAGTTATCGATCATCAGCAACATGGCGTTAAGAACCTCTTGAATTCACTGACTTTAAAGATGGCCTTCGAATGATTACCCGCAGAGCGCTGCGCTTTGTCAGGTGCTGGAGTAGCGCCAGCAAAGCGGCATTTCAAACAGGTAAAGAAGGCAAAGCGGTACAGGTCCGGCGTAGCCGGCAAAAGAATTCAGGCGCGCCAACGCCAGCGGGCGTGTGCCTTGATGACTTGATCCAGGAGTTTACTGATGATCAACACGGGGAAGGTCTCGTTCGTACGTCCCGGCACAGTAACTTAGCTGGGCAGAGCGTGCAATATCGCCGGGGGTACTGCCCGCGAAACTATCAAAGGCTTCGCGACAGATGGCAAAAGGCCGAAAGTTTTTGGTACTGTCGTTTCGTTCACTACAACAATAAATAAACGGACTTGCTCATGATCAAACAGTCGTTGTTTGTACCCCTCGCAGGATGCTTGCTCGCGATGGCATGCGCCCAGGCGAACGCCGCACCCAATCCTTATACAAATTTCGTGGTTTTCGGGGACAGCCTCAACGACGCCGGGACCTTTGCCGACACCGGCGGGCCTGCCGGGGCGACGAAGCGCTTTACCAACCGGACGGGGCCGGTGTATCTGGATGGCAGCGGCGAAGTCCGCTCGCTCAACTCCACGCAGATACTGGGTGGGAAACTGGGGTTCTCGGCGGACCAGACCGCGTCATCCAATTCGGCCGTGCGCGCCAGCAACGGCCAGCCCGATGGTAACAACTGGGCCGTCGGCGGTTACCGCACCGACCAGATCCTGGAGTCGATCGCCACCACCTCCGACACCGGCGAGCGCGTCCGGGCGGGTTATCTGCCATCGAACAACTTCCGTGCCGACCCGAATGCGCTGTTCTACCTGTCCGGCGGCGGCAACGACTTCCTCCAGGGGCGTGTCACCAGCCTGCCCCAAGCCAGCGCCGCTGCCGATCGACTGGCCGACAGCGTACAAACGCTGCAATCGGCCGGTGCCCGATACGTCATGGTCTGGTTGCTGCCCGATATCGGCTTTACCCCAGCGTTCAACGGCACCCCGTTGCAAGCGTTCACGTCACAACTCAGCGACCAGTTCAATACTGAACTGGTAAACCGACTGCAGAACATCAATGCAGAAATCATCCCGCTCAACATTCCGGTACTGCTCAAAGAGACGTTTGCCAACCCGGCGCAGTTTGGCCTGGCCACTGACCAGAACCTCATCGCCACCTGCTTCAGCGGCAGCGGTTGTACCGAGAATGCCCGCTACGGCATCAACAGCGCCACGCCGGACCCGACCAAGCTGATCTACAACGACTCCGTGCACCCCACAGAAGCCGGGCAGCGCCTGATTGCCGACTACGCGTATTCCCTGTTGGCCGCGCCGTGGGAGCTGACCTTGCTGCCGGAAATGGCTCAAGGCACCGTGCGCGCGCATCAGGATGAATTGCGCAATCAGTGGCTGGCCGATTGGGAAAACTGGCAAGGCGTCGGCCAATGGCGAGCCATTGTTTCCGGCGGTGGACAGCATCAGGACTTTGACGGTCAGGACAGCGCGGTCAGTGCCGACGGCAACGGTGCCAACCTGAACATCGGCGGCAGCTACCGTCTCGATGATGCCTGGCGTGTCGGTCTGGTGGCCGGCTTCTATAACCAGAAACTCGAAACCGGCAGCAACGACTCCGACTACAAGCTCAACACCTACCTGGGCACGGCATTCGCCCAGTATCAGCAAAACCGCGTGTGGGCTGACGCGGCGTTGACGGCCGGGCATCTGGATTACGACAGCCTCAAGCGAAAGTTCCAGCTGGGCGTCAACGAGCGCGGCGAAAAAGGCGATACCAGTGGCTACGTCGAGGCCTTCAGCGCTCGCCTGGGCTACGACATTGCGCAACAAGCCAGCAGCCCTTGGCACCTGTCGCCGTTTGTCAGTGCCGACTTCGCCAAGGTGAAAGTCGACGGTTACTCTGAGGACGGCAACGATTCCACGGCACTGACCTTCGCCGATCAGGAGCGTATTTCCCGGCGCCTGGGCGCTGGCCTGCAGGGCAAATACCAGATCACCCCGCAAACCCAGGTGTTCGGCGAAGCGGCAATCGAGCGTGAGTACAACGACGATACCCAGGACGTGAGAATCAACCTCAACAGCCTGCCGAACAATCAGTTCACGCTGCAAGGCTACACCCCGCAAAGTCACCTGCAACGTGTGAACCTGGGTGTGAGTCACAACCTCACCCGGGATCTGGCATTGCGCGCCAGCTACAACATTCGCAAGGATGACGACTTCACCCAACAAGGCATCAACGTAGGTGTTGCGCTGGACTTCTGATGTGCGGGCAATAAAAAACGCGGCACCCTCACAGGCGCCGCGTTTTTTTATGGTGGTGTAATCCCTGCAGGAGCGAGCTTGCTCGCGATTGCGGTGGGTCAGACACCATCAATGTGGCAGTAATGGCCCCATCGCGAGCAAGCTCGCTCCCACAGGGCTTTGCGTGAAATCAGGTGCTCGGGGTTTGTTCAGCCAGCGCCACGGCGCGGAACATCGCGCGGCGCTTGTTCAGGGTTTCTTCCCATTCCAGCGCTGGCACCGAGTCGGCGACGATACCGCCACCGGCCTGCACATGCAGTTCGCCGTTCTTGATCACTGCTGTGCGGATCGCAATGGCGGTGTCCATGTTGCCGTTCCAGGCGAAGTAGCCGACCGCGCCGCCGTAGACGCCACGCTTGACCGGCTCCAGCTCGTCGATGATCTCCATCGCGCGAATCTTCGGCGCACCGGACAAGGTGCCCGCCGGCAGAATCGCCCGCAGCGCATCCATGGCCGTCAGCCCGGCTTTCAGTTGCCCGGTAACGTTGGACACGATGTGCATCACATTGGAGTAACGCTCGATGACCATTTTCTCGGTGAGCTTCACCGAACCGATTTCCGATACACGACCGGTGTCGTTACGGCCCAGATCGATCAGCATCAAGTGCTCGGCAATTTCCTTGTCATCCGACAGCAGGTCTTTTTCCAGTGCCAGATCAGCCTCTTCGTTGGCCCCCCGCGGACGGGTACCGGCAATCGGGCGCACGGTGATCAGGTTGTCTTCGACCCGCACCAGCACTTCCGGCGAACTGCCGACGACATGGAAGTCGCCGAAGTTGAAGAAGTACATGTAAGGCGTCGGGTTAAAGCAGCGTAGCGCGCGATACAGATCGATGGGCGCTGCCTTGAAGTCGATCGACATGCGCTGGGATGGCACGACCTGCATGCAGTCACCGGCCAGGATGTATTCCTTGATGGTGTCGACGGCTTTTTCGTAATCGTCCTGGGTGAAGCTGGAGCGGAACACCGGGTCAGCCGATTGTTGCTTGCTGAAGTCCAGGCCACGGCGTGGGGTGATTGGCTGACGGAGTTTTTCCAGCAGTTCTTCCAGGCGTGCCTGGCCCTGCTCGAAGGCGTCGTCCCGGGACGGATCGGCCAGCACGATGGCGTGCATCTTGCCGGCGAGGTTGTCGAACACCACCACCGCATCGGAGACCATCAGCAGAATGTCTGGCACGCCCAGCGGATCCGGGTTCGGGCATTTGCCCAGACGCTTCTCGACATAACGCACGCAGTCATAACCGAAGTAACCCACCAGGCCGCCGTTGAAGCGCGGCAGGCCGGCGATGGTCGGCACGTTGTAGCGGGCCTTGAAGGATTCGACGAAGGCCAGCGGGTCTTCCACGTCGTGGCCTTCGGTCTCGACGCCATCGACGGTCACGCTGACGTGATAATCGTGAACCCGCAGCACGGTGCGGCACGGCAGGCCGATGATCGAATAACGGCCCCATTTCTCGCCGCCCTGTACGGACTCCAACAAGTAGGAATTGGGCTCGTCAGCCAGTTTCAGGTAGATCGACAGCGGCGTGTCGAAGTCGGCCAGGGTTTCGCAGGCAAGCGGAATGCGGTTGTAGCCGGCAGCGGCCAAACGCAGGAATTCTTCGCGGATCATGAGGTGCCTCGTGGCTTGAGGGTCGAACAGTCAGGTATGCAAACGCGCCGGAAACCGGCCAGGATCAAGTCAGGCGCGCCAACGCCAGCGGGCCAGGGCCTTGATGACTTTCATCCAGAGTTTGCGAGTGACCACCACGATGGCGTTTCCAGAAGGGGGTTTGACAGCGTCGGCCAACGTTATCTCAGCGGCCTGATCCAGGCAACCGGGAATTAGCTTGCGCAGGTCGTCGATCACCAGCGCGGGCGATTCTTCCGCGATTGGCCGACCGTGGTTATAGCCGTAGCTCAGGGCCACGCACTTGACCCCCGCCGCTTTCGCCGCCAGCACATCGCTGCGCGAATCGCCGACAAACAACGACTGCGAAGCCGGAATATTGGCCATTTTCATCACAAAAAACAGCGCGGCCGGGTCCGGCTTTTTCTGTGGCAGGGTGTCGCCGCCGATGATCCAGCGGAAATAGCGGCCGATCTTCATCTGATCCAGCAGCGGCGCGACGAAACGCTCCGGTTTGTTGGTGATCAGCGCCATCTCGACGCCCTGTTTTTGCAGCCATTTCAGGGTATCGCGCACGCCGGGGTAAACCACGGTCAACTCATGGCCGGCCTCATAAAAGCCGTTGAACAACTCCAGAGCATATTCGGCTTCGACATCATCGACACCTTCTTCGTCGATATGGTTGGCCAGCGCCCGGCGAACCAGCATGTGCACACCGTTGCCAACCCACTCGCGCACCGATTCGATGCCGGCGGGTTTACGCCCGAGCTTGAGCAGCATGTTATCCACAGCCGCCGCAAGGTCGGGGACCGAATCGATCAACGTGCCATCCAGATCGAACATCACCAACCGTGGCAATTGCCCCTGGAACAACTGCTCAAAACCGCTCATGGGCGAGCCAGCGCCAGTTCGGAACGCATCTTGTCGATGACTTCCTGATAGTTCGGCGCATTGAAGATGGCCGAGCCGGCGACGAAGGTGTCGGCACCGGCCGCTGCGATTTCGCGGATGTTGTTCACATTCACGCCGCCGTCGATTTCCAGGCGAATGTCACGGCCAGAAGCATCGATCAAAGCCCGTGCTTCACGCAGTTTGTCGAGGGTGCTGGGGATGAACTTCTGCCCGCCGAACCCTGGATTGACGCTCATCAGCAGGATCATGTCGACCTTGTCCATCACATGCTTGAGCACGTCCAGCGGGGTCGCCGGGTTGAACACCAGGCCCGACTTGCAGCCGCCTTCGCGGATCAGTTGCAGGGAACGATCGACATGCTGGGTGGCTTCCGGGTGGAAGGTAATGTAGGTCGCGCCGGCTTCAATGAAGTCGCCAACGATGCGGTCCACCGGGCTGACCATCAAATGTGCGTCGATCGGCGCGGTCACGCCGTACTTGCGCAGCGCCGAGCAGACCAACGGGCCGACGGTCAGGTTCGGTACATAGTGGTTGTCCATGACATCGAAGTGCACGAAGTCGGCGCCGGCGGCCAGGACGTTGTCCACTTCTTCGCCCAGGCGGGCGAAGTCGGCGGAGAGAATCGACGGAGCAATTACGAAGGGCTGCATGACGCACCTTTTCTGAGCAGAATCACAATGGCGCGCATTGTATACCTCATGCTTTGACGCGCGCACCGTGAGTGCGATGATTGGACCTTGCTATCATCCAATAACAGCAAAGGCTCTAGTACGCCGCTCGATAGATCTTCTCGATATCGACGGCACTCAACTTGCGCGGATTGTTGCGCATCAAGCGCTCGATCCCCGCCGCTTCCGCGGCCATGGACGGGATGACGTCCTCGGGCACACCGAAACTGCGCAGGCCCTGGGGGACTTCCACGGCGGCACACAACTCGGTCATGGCTTGCACGGCTTTGTCGGCTGCATCGTTGGCACTCAAATGTGCAGTCTTCACGCCCATGGCCTCGGCGATATCCTGCATGCGTTCGATGCAGGCCATCTTGTTCCAGGTCATGACATAGGGCAGTAACAAGGCATTGCTGACGCCATGGGCAATGTTGAAGCGCCCACCCAGCGGATACGCCAGCGCATGCACCGCGCCGACCCCGGCATTGCCGAACGCCATGCCGGCCATCAGGCTGGCGGTGGCCATGTCTTCCCGGGCTTGCAAGTTCGACGGATTCGCGTAGGCCTTGGGCAAGGCCCTGGCGATCAACTTGATGGCGCCGATGGCCAGGGCATCGGTAATCGGCGAGGCATTGACCGACAGATAGGACTCGATGGCATGCACCAGCGCATCGACGCCACTGGCCGCCGTGACGCTGCGCGGACAGGTCAGGGTCATTTGCGGACTGACCAGCGCCACGTCCGGCAACAGGTAGTCGCTGACGATGCCCTTCTTCAGTTGCGCGACCTTGTCGGAAAGGATGGCGACGTTGGTCACTTCCGAACCAGTGCCGGCCGTGGTCGGGATGGCGATCAGCGGCGGGCCTTTGCGCGGCACCTGATCGATACCGAACAAGTCCTCCAGCGCCCCGTGGTAACCGGCATAGGCCGCAACGCTTTTGGCGATGTCGATGGCACTTCCGCCACCCAGGCCGATCAATCCGTCATGCCCGCCGTCGCGATACACCTGCATGCAATCTTCGACGATGGCGATTTCCGGGTCCGGCAATACCCGGTCGAAAATCTCGTAGCTGCGTTCGCCCAACTGCGCGAGGGCCAGCTCTACCGTGCCGGACTTGACCAGGGCGGCGTCGGTGACGATCAGCGGATTGTCGATGTCCAGGCGCGTCAGCTCGGCAGACAGTTGCTCGATGGCACCTGCGCCGGTGATCAGTTTGTGAGCGATTTTGAAAGAGGAAATACTCATGTGCGCAGCCTCTTATAGATAGGGGAGCTGGGCACAATAGTAGCTGGGGATTTGGGGTTGGCTGGTATTCAGGCGGTGAATGAACTAATGGTCCACTGGCCCCCCCCTGTGGGAGCGGGCTTGCTCGCGAAGGCGGTGTGTCATTCAGCTTATACATCAGC